>NZ_CP154442.1:0-17976 GCF_039519175.1 Bacillus atrophaeus
TAGTGGATATAAATACAAAAAAGGATCAACCATAAAAGGCAAATTTGGATTTATAAACGCTACATTTGCAAGTATATTTGCTATATTAGTTGCTTCTAGCGTTCTTAAAACTTTCCCTGCAAAAGCCATTACAGGAATTGCATCTGCTATCATTGGAGCAATTTCATCATCAAGTTTCTCAGTTTATTGGACAAGAAAGACCTATACTAAAGTCAAAGGCAAATATAAAAGAACTGGATGGCAGCTAAGAATATATAGAGATAGTAAAAGGAAAAAGCTTATACACAAAGAATGGGCAAGTGTTGGATCTGGTTCAATATAAACTGAAAATAAGATTTGTATCTTTTTATCAAAATAAAAAAGCAGACCCTTTATTGGATCTGCTTTTTCTATTGGACTATGTAATTCTTGATGCCCGGATGCCAGTAAGCCATTACCTCAAACGCTCCATTTGCAACCTTGTCATCGTCTTCCTCAATCTTGACCAGATCGCCGTCCTCCGCGTCCTCAAGATTCAACTCTTTGTGGATCTCCCTCAGAATCCCACTGTACCCGATGAGACGCCGATCTGAAAGCCCATCGTCCAAAATATAAAACTCATAAAGTACCATACCTTTCTTAATTTCCGCTTAATTTTCACCAAAATATCCCCATATTTTACAAAAAGATTTATATTTAAGATGGGCCCATATAATTGCAGGAAAGGATGTTTTTTAAGAGTATGAAAGTTGAGGAGATAATGCTATGATTATGAAAAAGAAGAACTTAAGTTTTTTAGTGAAGATTATGTTGGTAGCTTTATTGGTTGCCCCACCTTTGTTAGGATCAACAAGTTTTTTGGGATTTAATAAATCAAGTAATATTGCTCATGCAGCAGAAAAGAGAATTGTAGTAGGGTCTTATACTTTATCAAAAGCTCAAACTAAAGATTTGGCTAATAATATGAAAGCAATAAAAAGTAATAGTAATCTAAAAATTGCTATTTTAGCTATTGCTACTAAATGGGGTGGAGTTGCTGGATGGGCTTCTTCATTAGCAGCTCAATTAAGTTCCAATTCTGTTTATAAAAAAGAAGTTATAAATGCTGCAAAAAAAGGAAAAAGAGTAAAAATAACAATAACTGATTATAAAAATTATCATACGTCCTATTCAGCACAAATAAAATACACGATAGTAAAATAATTTAAAATGGGGTGAGATTATGAATAAAAACTCACTGATGGCATTTTTAAAAAGTTATATTGGCCTTGCGGCTATAATGTTATTTATTTATTTAATCTTAGGTCCATCTAAAAATGTATCTTTGATTTTTGTTATGGTATTAGGGTTACCAATAACAGCAATAATGGTCTTTACAGGATGGGACAAAAAGTTAAAAAAACATTTACCTTAGTAAGAAAAGCAGGCCGCAGGGCCTGCTTTTCTTACTTGATTATGTAATTCTTGATGCCGGGATGCCAATAAGCCATGACCTCAAATGCGCCGTTTGCTACCTCGTCATCGTCTTCCTCAATCTTGACCAGATCGTCGTCCTCTGCATCTCCAAGGTTCAATTCTTTGTGAATTTCCTTCAAAATGCCGCCGTACCCGATCAATCTACGGGCAGCCAGTGCATCATCCAAATAAAACACCGTGTTTAGATTGTCTTCCGTCACCTTATTACCACGCACAACATCTGTATCCTTGACCGGATACTTAGAGATTTCGAGAACTGCTTTTTGCTCCATCATCGCTTCCCGTACATCGTTTTCAATCTGCTCAGCATCGATCTTAGCTTTACCTTTCACTCGACGAATATCGACAATAGGAGTGTAATCCAATTTCATTGCCTTTTTCCAAAGGCTTGTCCACTCCGCCTGCTTAATATAATTCTTCCCAAAATAATTTTTCTTTACGGGCAACAACACATGAAAATGAGGATGATATGTATCTTCTTCATGATTTTTAGTAATCTCTAATGCTCTGAAAAATCCAAGAACCGAAATCTTCACTTTTTTGTACTGGAACAGCTTCCGAAAGCCTTCCATCATCTCAGAAATTTGTGGCTTCAGGCGTTCTCCCTTCACATTCCGAACCGTCAACGTTAGAAAAATCCATCCGCAGCCATACTGCCGATTTGCTTCCTCTACGATCAACTTATTATGATAAGCAATTTTTAACGACCTGCGCCACGCACACATCGGACATAACCTCACTTTACAAAAATGGGCTTGATACAGTTTCAATTTGCCCGTCTCCGGGTCTCTCTTAAACGAAAGATACTCTGCACAACCATTTAGTTTTTCAGCTTTTTTGCCATAGTAAGGTGCTCCGATCTTGCTCTCTAAAGCTTCGTAATGCTCTGCCATGAGGTTCGTACGTCTCTTTTTCCCCTTCCAATCCCGCTTTTTACCTGTTGCGGTTTTGTCTTCGAGGATGCTATAATCATTTTCAGATGAATAAATCAACAAAAAAACTCCTTCTGAGCTAGTTCTCTAGCATTCTATTATTTTGATTCGACACCTTAATAATAGCAGAAGGAGTTTTTACCTGTCAAAAAACCTTAAAACCCTTGACACACAAGGCTTTAACACGATTTTTAAAAATGATGTTGTTTCTATATAGTATCAAGATAAGAAAAGACCCGATTTCGGCTTCGCCAAAATCGAAAAAGACCGGCTGAAAACAGCCGGCTTTTTTTAAAACCCAAAACAAAAGATCAAAACCATTCTTCCCCCCGTAGGGGGGAGATTTTTTTTGAAATTTTGCCTTTTTAGTCTCCGCACGATCAACGCAGCATGCCCGCTTTACCTCCACAGCATGCCCGCATGATCAGCGCATAAAGAAAAAAACAGATCAAAACCGATCTGTTTTCCATATCTTCAAGTTGTAAATCTTGTTTCTTTATTCTTCATCATGTTGCATTTCTCGAAGCAACGGAAACCTCATCATGATGCACGAAAGAATACCCCGCTCCGACCAACAGGCTTACAATAAGGACAGCTGAAAAAAGACCTTTAAACTTCATACAGGAAATCGCCCCTTTGAATTTGTCTTTGAGCGCACACCATCTCATTGTAAAAATATATAGAATCTTCCATGCGCTTATCCATAGTATAAAATTCTGCAGCGATTAAAGCTAGTTCTTCAAAATATGGATAGCCTTGTCCCGTTCTCAACGACTCAAGAGCATTCATGACCTTTTGCCTGCTTCCAGACTCAATAAATAATGACTTTAGAACATTTAATAAATCTTGAAACAGACCATCGTTAAAGCCTTCAGCTTGTTCCATTGCTTTTCCAAAGAACCCGCGCCCTTCGATCTTTTCATTATTCCGGAAATGAATAAGAGCCAAATCATAATAAGCCTGGGTAATCTCCTTCGCTCCGCTTCTTTTAGCTGCCTCTATAGCCTTGTGATAATAAAGTACAGCTGTAGGACTTCCCATTTGGTTATAACTATTCCCCATATTCAACAAGGCTTTTGCCCTTATAGGCGAATCGTCCTCCATACTATCCAAAAGAAATAAAGCTTTTCTCATATGGGAAAGCGCTCTGTCATGAGTCCTTAAATCATCATAATTGCCAGCAATAACAAAATGACACTTGATTCGATGAATCTTATAAGTGTCGTACTTTTTATAAATATCATATGCTTGTGTCACGTAATACATAGAAACATGCGTCTGTTTCATGTGGTAAAAGACCTCAGCCATTTTAAAATAAAATTCAGCCTTTTCTATTTCATCCAAAACCCTCGAAAGCTTTTTCTCAGCCTTTTTGTATGACTGGATGGCTCTTATGTACTCACCAACAGAAAAATCGTACATCCCTTTAAAGAAATAGGTATAGTATTCCATCATTCCAGACAGTTTTTTACCTTTCCCCTCAATCTTTTTTAGATAATCACCTTTATTGATTTTTTTAGAGGGATCAGCCGGAAACAAGTAATCAAGCATCATACGGTGTCTGAACTCGATCAATTGATAATATATAAGCAAATCTTGATTTTCCTCCATAACATCAATCATTTGCTCAACTTCCTCTTTTAGCTTTGCAGCGTTTCTAACATCGAATCGGTTTATATACATGTGCCAATCATTTATTTTTATTCCTACATTCGCAGATGGAATAACCTCCATTCCGAGTAACTCCTCCCCTAATTTAATACTTTTTTTGTAAATGGTAGCATAGAAAAAGCCGTAAAATCGGGGTTGCGGGCTCCGAACCTCAAATTTTCGGTAAGCCGAAAGCGAAATATTAGAAATTTTCAAAAGTAATATCCTTCCTTACTCATGAAAAACAGCAAAAAAATAGCACTTTCGTTACATTCAAAAAAAACGAAAATCTTCTCTCAAAATTCAAAGGCATCAAAATCCATTTTAAGCCCGTTACAGCGTTTTTAACTTACCTATGACCTTTTAATCTATTTTGAAATTAAAACCTCTCAGAAACGAAACTGATCATCCTCAGGGGCATTTCTTATTATCTGTGAACCTAACAAACATAAAAAAAGACGGATTGCTAAAAAGCACCCGTCACTCTTATCCAGCAGCGATCTATTTTTTACGTGGGCTACTGGTAGCGCCACCTCATGCTAGTATTATGACAAAAACGCCGGAGGAATCAAAATTGAAAATTGAAACGCTCGCTGAAGCACAAAAGAAAATGGAGGAGTTGCTTTCCGATCCACAACTCAACTTGCCACAGCATTATCCAGAACGAAGCCCACAAGGAATCATTTTACTCGATCAAAACAATGAGTTACACAAAGAATTAAAATGACTTGAATAGTATTCAAATTTTGCAACCTATACTTTTTGGGCGTTGCCCAAACCCACCAACGGACGGCCGTTGGATTCCAATATTTCAATCCCCCCAACCCCCCGCTTCTTCGGGGGGCTCCCTCGCCGGTTGGCGTCAAACAAACGGGTTTGTTTGAGTGCTTAAAGGGTTCGGGTGGCGCTGTGTTAGTCAACTCCTTATCCTCACTTCGTTCCGGTATCGTTGACTAACGCCAGAAGCGCATCACTTTCCCAGGACTCACATATCATTTTTAAGCCCTGTGAATTTACCATACACACGTTTTAATTCACATCCTGATTAGGGCAAGGGTTCGGGTCTGCTGCCATTAGTCACCAGAATAAGACAGTTCCAGTGCTTTTTGCATGTATTCTTCTTCTGTGATTTCTTCATGAAACCGTCTTTCTAAAAGGTTTTCCTCTTCTTCCGTCAGCACTAATCCTTCAAATCCAAGAGTTGCTCTTACATATCTCATCCCTGTTTCAAAGTCACTCATTGGCATTACTACACGCCTCCTTTTATCAAAAGCCCCTGCAGGAGTTTTATCATGAAACGCTCCAAAAAATTTGGTGCGTATAACTGGGCACTCCGTGATCAGGAGTAACCACAAATATCCTAAATTCCGAAACAAACTCAAACTTAATTTAAATCCTTCTCGCCCCTTGGTATAACTGTATTCTCAAATCATTTAGGTGCGCAGCGCTCCTTTTCAATTGCACCCTTTTACAAAACAACTCAAATAAAGGGTGCAGCACTTAAAGGGCTTTAGCCTCGCTATAGCGAACCCTTTTTAAGGGGTGATTCGTGATGGATATGGGAGTTAAATTATCGTCAAAAGACGTCGCAAAGCACCTCGGTATAGAGCCGGTGACCGTCCGCAAGTATGCAAGCATGCTTGAAGAACAAGGGTATTCATTCAATAAGGACTCAAAAGGATGGCGCCTCTATAGCGAGGATGATGTAAAGACTTTAGAGTATCTATGTACAATGACCAAGATCAATGGACACTCATTAGACGAAACGGTAAAGCATATAGCCAGTCTATATCGTTCAAAACTGTCCATATCGAATACCGCTACACCGCTACAGGACAATCCATTGGTCGAATTTATGAAGCGACAAGAAGAATTTAACCGCAGCATGATGGAACGAATGGAGGCTTTCGAAAAAAGACAAAGTGAAAGGCATGATCTCCTCACAAAAGCTTTACGAGAATCACTGGAGACACAAAAAATGATCGCAGCCACTAAACAAAAAAAGTGGTGGCAATTTTGGAAAGACTAATTAACTTGCTCACCACTAGCAACTTATTCTTTTATTCTTTATTTCTTCTTCTGGTAAAACATTTGTAAAACAAACTGTAAAACAAAACGAAATTGACCCCTTTAAAACGCAATTATATCAACGGGTTCAAGCTTTTGATGGTGTAAAGTTAATGGGTGCAGTTAATGAAAACCATTTATCGCTCCAATTCATTGTCCTTATATTTAGCTGCTTCTCGACGCATACCTGCTGTAGTGAAAAACGAAACCGCTAATCTCCGCACCTTTGGTAACTTTTCTTTAGCCCACTGCACCATTTTATCTTTCCACTCTTCTAATACGGCAACTCTCTCTTTTAGTGTCTTATTTTCTTTTTTTAACGCCTTGTTTTCTCCAGCCACTTTTTCAAGTGTTTGATTCTGCTTCTGGGCGAAACTCAAAACCTCAGCATACTGCCCCTTACTCTTATCAAGTTCCTGCTTTAGTTTTAGGCTCTCCTCAGCTTCGCGATTCCTCTCAATAATCAAGCCTTTATTTTCAGCTGACAGTTCCTTATTTTCCGTTCGTAAAGCCGTCAGCTCCTCTTTCACTTCCTGCCGCAGATCCTCACGTTGCTCTTCCGTAAATTCCTTTGCAAGCTTGCGCCTCATTTCCTTTTTGGACGCTTCAACTTCTGAATGGATCTTACTCTGCATTTCCTGAAGCCGTTGGTCTTTTTCATCCGCCCGATCTGCTTCCTGCCGGGCGATAGACTGCCAGCGCTCCTTTTCCTGCGTTCCCGACTTCAATTGCCCCGCCAAATCGGCTGCCGTTTTAGTTTTCTGCTCCGCATAGGCGTACAAAGCATGGAGTTCCCGCTCCGGCACAATGACTTTATCCTTTTTGAGCCACGCTTTTTCATGTTCAATAGTCGGCATTTTCAACTCTTCAGCCTTAGCCGTCAGCGATTCTTTTTTCACTTCTATGACCGCTTGAACAGCTTTGTTTTGCTTTTCCAGTTCCTCTCTCTGCTTTTCCTTTAAAGCAATTTCAGCATTAAGCCGCTCTAGCTCCGCTTGCCGCTGATTGATTTTATACTGGTGAACATTCTCGTGCTTCTTTTCGCTCGGTTCGCCGCGCACCAGGTCAAAACCGTTTTCAATCATGTGCCGATGAAAATCATCTTGAATGGCTTTCATCTTTAATTTGCCATTAAAAAAATCTTTCGCAGAGAGTCGGCCGTCCTCCGTGATCGGTACAATACCAACATGCATATGGGGAGTCGCTTCATCCATATGGACTGTGGCATAAAGCATATTTTCAGCGCTGTATTTCTCTTTCAAATGATCAACCGCTGTTTCAAAATAGCGCCGCTGCTCCGCATCGCTCAGCCCGTTCATATAGTCAGGGCTTGCCGTGATCAAAAATTCGCTGACCAAAACAGCATCCGCTCGGACCTTCCGTTTTACTCGCCCCTCAATTTTTTCATGAATCGCTTTTGAATAACTAATCGGTTTCTCGTTCACCAAATCATAATTTAAGTGCGTCCGCTCCCGATCTATATTTTCATTTTTGCTTTTTTGAAACTCCCGCTGATTGTGTTTTTGCGTTCCATTCAATCTATCTTTTTTGTATTTTTCCATCCTTATGACCGCATAATTTGCCATGACAAAAACCCCCGATTCAGACCACTATCTAGGGGTTATGGTAACACAAAGTTTATCTTTGGTGTAACGCACTACACCAAATTATGCCCATGGCAAATTTGGACGTGCGACCTGCGGTGCTGGTGGCTCTCTCATTCTCGCTATCGCATCGAAAGTTCATGCCACTTGTCGGCTGTCTGCCGACCCGACTTTTCCGCCGATGAGAGATCGGCAGAAAATCGGAAAAACCCTTGCTGCTCTCGCAGCATTTGACACACATGAACAATTTGTTCTGTGTGTCAAATTTTCAATAAGAGAAAATATGCTGCGGAAACACGCATCTACTTTCTCTATCAAAACTGCTTTCCTCTATTCACTATGTAGATCGAATCATTGATAAATCTGGATTCATAAACTCAAATTACTCATTGAAAACCGCAAAATGACCGCAATCAAAAATTTAATCCATAGGTATTAATATTCAATTTATTTGCAAAATTGTAATTTTACAACTATTCCTGAATAATGTATGGTACCTTGGTTTCAAAAGAGCGATCCGGACGCGTCTTTTGATTTGGCGAAACAAAAAAAGCAGACATAAGCCTGCTTTATCCTCTGCTATGAAAACATTCTAAAAACGCCAAATCCCACACAGAACAAACAGGCCACTAAAGTAACAGCAAATTCAGTTTTTCGACCAGATTTCAGAAGAACTGCTGAGCGAACACTAATATTGATTCCAAACAATATAAACACCAGATTCAAATACCAAGCATTAAAACCAGACGGAATAATCAATAAAATGATCCCAATAAGAGTGATGTACTGAATTGCTTTAATAAATTTTGAAGAATTATCTTTACTCACAGTAACACCTTCCATTCTGTAGTGGAATTTTACAAAATTCCCAATTTTATTGTAATCCATTTTTAAAAAGGAGGATATCATTTTGAAGAAACAATTATTATATTCAAGCTTGGCAACAATTATTTTTATCCCCACATTAGGATTTTTCACAGACGATAGCGCAAAGGCTGCTGAAGTACCAATAGCTCACTCTGAAGAAAGTGGCTTAACCAACTCTGGAACTGTCACACATAATGGTACCATGTACATGTATTCGGTGTTAGAGGATGATTCCATTAAAAAAGTAACTGTAAGTGATGGAAAAGAAAAACAGGTAGCAGAATATAACAAAGAAAATGACAAACTTTTTTTAAACGGTGATCAAGTAGATTCAGAAGTTCAAGGGTTCATCAACCAAGTAGCCCAAGAACAACAAATTAACACCAACGACAACAGCATGACCATTCAAGGATACGGAGATGTTCCTAGTGGATATAAATACAAAAAAGGATCAACCATAAAAGGCAAATTTGGATTTATAAACGCTACATTTGCAAGTATATTTGCTATATTAGTTGCTTCTAGCGTTCTTAAAACTTTCCCTGCAAAAGCCATTACAGGAATTGCATCTGCTATCATTGGAGCAATTTCATCATCAAGTTTCTCAGTTTATTGGACAAGAAAGACCTATACTAAAGTCAAAGGCAAATATAAAAGAACTGGATGGCAGCTAAGAATATATAGAGATAGTAAAAGGAAAAAGCTTATACACAAAGAATGGGCAAGTGTTGGATCTGGTTCAATATAAACTGAAAATAAGATTTGTATCTTTTTATCAAAATAAAAAAGCAGACCCTTTATTGGATCTGCTTTTTCTATTGGACTATGTAATTCTTGATGCCCGGATGCCAGTAAGCCATTACCTCAAACGCTCCATTTGCAACCTTGTCATCGTCTTCCTCAATCTTGACCAGATCGCCGTCCTCCGCGTCCTCAAGATTCAACTCTTTGTGGATCTCCCTCAGAATCCCACTGTACCCGATGAGACGCCGATCTGAAAGCCCATCGTCCAAAATATAAAACTCATAAAGTACCATACCTTTCTTAATTTCCGCTTAATTTTCACCAAAATATCCCCATATTTTACAAAAAGATTTATATTTAAGATGGGCCCATATAATTGCAGGAAAGGATGTTTTTTAAGAGTATGAAAGTTGAGGAGATAATGCTATGATTATGAAAAAGAAGAACTTAAGTTTTTTAGTGAAGATTATGTTGGTAGCTTTATTGGTTGCCCCACCTTTGTTAGGATCAACAAGTTTTTTGGGATTTAATAAATCAAGTAATATTGCTCATGCAGCAGAAAAGAGAATTGTAGTAGGGTCTTATACTTTATCAAAAGCTCAAACTAAAGATTTGGCTAATAATATGAAAGCAATAAAAAGTAATAGTAATCTAAAAATTGCTATTTTAGCTATTGCTACTAAATGGGGTGGAGTTGCTGGATGGGCTTCTTCATTAGCAGCTCAATTAAGTTCCAATTCTGTTTATAAAAAAGAAGTTATAAATGCTGCAAAAAAAGGAAAAAGAGTAAAAATAACAATAACTGATTATAAAAATTATCATACGTCCTATTCAGCACAAATAAAATACACGATAGTAAAATAATTTAAAATGGGGTGAGATTATGAATAAAAACTCACTGATGGCATTTTTAAAAAGTTATATTGGCCTTGCGGCTATAATGTTATTTATTTATTTAATCTTAGGTCCATCTAAAAATGTATCTTTGATTTTTGTTATGGTATTAGGGTTACCAATAACAGCAATAATGGTCTTTACAGGATGGGACAAAAAGTTAAAAAAACATTTACCTTAGTAAGAAAAGCAGGCCGCAGGGCCTGCTTTTCTTACTTGATTATGTAATTCTTGATGCCGGGATGCCAATAAGCCATGACCTCAAATGCGCCGTTTGCTACCTCGTCATCGTCTTCCTCAATCTTGACCAGATCGTCGTCCTCTGCATCTCCAAGGTTCAATTCTTTGTGAATTTCCTTCAAAATGCCGCCGTACCCGATCAATCTACGGGCAGCCAGTGCATCATCCAAATAAAACACCGTGTTTAGATTGTCTTCCGTCACCTTATTACCACGCACAACATCTGTATCCTTGACCGGATACTTAGAGATTTCGAGAACTGCTTTTTGCTCCATCATCGCTTCCCGTACATCGTTTTCAATCTGCTCAGCATCGATCTTAGCTTTACCTTTCACTCGACGAATATCGACAATAGGAGTGTAATCCAATTTCATTGCCTTTTTCCAAAGGCTTGTCCACTCCGCCTGCTTAATATAATTCTTCCCAAAATAATTTTTCTTTACGGGCAACAACACATGAAAATGAGGATGATATGTATCTTCTTCATGATTTTTAGTAATCTCTAATGCTCTGAAAAATCCAAGAACCGAAATCTTCACTTTTTTGTACTGGAACAGCTTCCGAAAGCCTTCCATCATCTCAGAAATTTGTGGCTTCAGGCGTTCTCCCTTCACATTCCGAACCGTCAACGTTAGAAAAATCCATCCGCAGCCATACTGCCGATTTGCTTCCTCTACGATCAACTTATTATGATAAGCAATTTTTAACGACCTGCGCCACGCACACATCGGACATAACCTCACTTTACAAAAATGGGCTTGATACAGTTTCAATTTGCCCGTCTCCGGGTCTCTCTTAAACGAAAGATACTCTGCACAACCATTTAGTTTTTCAGCTTTTTTGCCATAGTAAGGTGCTCCGATCTTGCTCTCTAAAGCTTCGTAATGCTCTGCCATGAGGTTCGTACGTCTCTTTTTCCCCTTCCAATCCCGCTTTTTACCTGTTGCGGTTTTGTCTTCGAGGATGCTATAATCATTTTCAGATGAATAAATCAACAAAAAAACTCCTTCTGAGCTAGTTCTCTAGCATTCTATTATTTTGATTCGACACCTTAATAATAGCAGAAGGAGTTTTTACCTGTCAAAAAACCTTAAAACCCTTGACACACAAGGCTTTAACACGATTTTTAAAAATGATGTTGTTTCTATATAGTATCAAGATAAGAAAAGACCCGATTTCGGCTTCGCCAAAATCGAAAAAGACCGGCTGAAAACAGCCGGCTTTTTTTAAAACCCAAAACAAAAGATCAAAACCATTCTTCCCCCCGTAGGGGGGAGATTTTTTTTGAAATTTTGCCTTTTTAGTCTCCGCACGATCAACGCAGCATGCCCGCTTTACCTCCACAGCATGCCCGCATGATCAGCGCATAAAGAAAAAAACAGATCAAAACCGATCTGTTTTCCATATCTTCAAGTTGTAAATCTTGTTTCTTTATTCTTCATCATGTTGCATTTCTCGAAGCAACGGAAACCTCATCATGATGCACGAAAGAATACCCCGCTCCGACCAACAGGCTTACAATAAGGACAGCTGAAAAAAGACCTTTAAACTTCATACAGGAAATCGCCCCTTTGAATTTGTCTTTGAGCGCACACCATCTCATTGTAAAAATATATAGAATCTTCCATGCGCTTATCCATAGTATAAAATTCTGCAGCGATTAAAGCTAGTTCTTCAAAATATGGATAGCCTTGTCCCGTTCTCAACGACTCAAGAGCATTCATGACCTTTTGCCTGCTTCCAGACTCAATAAATAATGACTTTAGAACATTTAATAAATCTTGAAACAGACCATCGTTAAAGCCTTCAGCTTGTTCCATTGCTTTTCCAAAGAACCCGCGCCCTTCGATCTTTTCATTATTCCGGAAATGAATAAGAGCCAAATCATAATAAGCCTGGGTAATCTCCTTCGCTCCGCTTCTTTTAGCTGCCTCTATAGCCTTGTGATAATAAAGTACAGCTGTAGGACTTCCCATTTGGTTATAACTATTCCCCATATTCAACAAGGCTTTTGCCCTTATAGGCGAATCGTCCTCCATACTATCCAAAAGAAATAAAGCTTTTCTCATATGGGAAAGCGCTCTGTCATGAGTCCTTAAATCATCATAATTGCCAGCAATAACAAAATGACACTTGATTCGATGAATCTTATAAGTGTCGTACTTTTTATAAATATCATATGCTTGTGTCACGTAATACATAGAAACATGCGTCTGTTTCATGTGGTAAAAGACCTCAGCCATTTTAAAATAAAATTCAGCCTTTTCTATTTCATCCAAAACCCTCGAAAGCTTTTTCTCAGCCTTTTTGTATGACTGGATGGCTCTTATGTACTCACCAACAGAAAAATCGTACATCCCTTTAAAGAAATAGGTATAGTATTCCATCATTCCAGACAGTTTTTTACCTTTCCCCTCAATCTTTTTTAGATAATCACCTTTATTGATTTTTTTAGAGGGATCAGCCGGAAACAAGTAATCAAGCATCATACGGTGTCTGAACTCGATCAATTGATAATATATAAGCAAATCTTGATTTTCCTCCATAACATCAATCATTTGCTCAACTTCCTCTTTTAGCTTTGCAGCGTTTCTAACATCGAATCGGTTTATATACATGTGCCAATCATTTATTTTTATTCCTACATTCGCAGATGGAATAACCTCCATTCCGAGTAACTCCTCCCCTAATTTAATACTTTTTTTGTAAATGGTAGCATAGAAAAAGCCGTAAAATCGGGGTTGCGGGCTCCGAACCTCAAATTTTCGGTAAGCCGAAAGCGAAATATTAGAAATTTTCAAAAGTAATATCCTTCCTTACTCATGAAAAACAGCAAAAAAATAGCACTTTCGTTACATTCAAAAAAAACGAAAATCTTCTCTCAAAATTCAAAGGCATCAAAATCCATTTTAAGCCCGTTACAGCGTTTTTAACTTACCTATGACCTTTTAATCTATTTTGAAATTAAAACCTCTCAGAAACGAAACTGATCATCCTCAGGGGCATTTCTTATTATCTGTGAACCTAACAAACATAAAAAAAGACGGATTGCTAAAAAGCACCCGTCACTCTTATCCAGCAGCGATCTATTTTTTACGTGGGCTACTGGTAGCGCCACCTCATGCTAGTATTATGACAAAAACGCCGGAGGAATCAAAATTGAAAATTGAAACGCTCGCTGAAGCACAAAAGAAAATGGAGGAGTTGCTTTCCGATCCACAACTCAACTTGCCACAGCATTATCCAGAACGAAGCCCACAAGGAATCATTTTACTCGATCAAAACAATGAGTTACACAAAGAATTAAAATGACTTGAATAGTATTCAAATTTTGCAACCTATACTTTTTGGGCGTTGCCCAAACCCACCAACGGACGGCCGTTGGATTCCAATATTTCAATCCCCCCAACCCCCCGCTTCTTCGGGGGGCTCCCTCGCCGGTTGGCGTCAAACAAACGGGTTTGTTTGAGTGCTTAAAGGGTTCGGGTGGCGCTGTGTTAGTCAACTCCTTATCCTCACTTCGTTCCGGTATCGTTGACTAACGCCAGAAGCGCATCACTTTCCCAGGACTCACATATCATTTTTAAGCCCTGTGAATTTACCATACACACGTTTTAATTCACATCCTGATTAGGGCAAGGGTTCGGGTCTGCTGCCATTAGTCACCAGAATAAGACAGTTCCAGTGCTTTTTGCATGTATTCTTCTTCTGTGATTTCTTCATGAAACCGTCTTTCTAAAAGGTTTTCCTCTTCTTCCGTCAGCACTAATCCTTCAAATCCAAGAGTTGCTCTTACATATCTCATCCCTGTTTCAAAGTCACTCATTGGCATTACTACACGCCTCCTTTTATCAAAAGCCCCTGCAGGAGTTTTATCATGAAACGCTCCAAAAAATTTGGTGCGTATAACTGGGCACTCCGTGATCAGGAGTAACCACAAATATCCTAAATTCCGAAACAAACTCAAACTTAATTTAAATCCTTCTCGCCCCTTGGTATAACTGTATTCTCAAATCATTTAGGTGCGCAGCGCTCCTTTTCAATTGCACCCTTTTACAAAACAACTCAAATAAAGGGTGCAGCACTTAAAGGGCTTTAGCCTCGCTATAGCGAACCCTTTTTAAGGGGTGATTCGTGATGGATATGGGAGTTAAATTATCGTCAAAAGACGTCGCAAAGCACCTCGGTATAGAGCCGGTGACCGTCCGCAAGTATGCAAGCATGCTTGAAGAACAAGGGTATTCATTCAATAAGGACTCAAAAGGATGGCGCCTCTATAGCGAGGATGATGTAAAGACTTTAGAGTATCTATGTACAATGACCAAGATCAATGGACACTCATTAGACGAAACGGTAAAGCATATAGCCAGTCTATATCGTTCAAAACTGTCCATATCGAATACCGCTACACCGCTACAGGACAATCCATTGGTCGAATTTATGAAGCGACAAGAAGAATTTAACCGCAGCATGATGGAACGAATGGAGGCTTTCGAAAAAAGACAAAGTGAAAGGCATGATCTCCTCACAAAAGCTTTACGAGAATCACTGGAGACACAAAAAATGATCGCAGCCACTAAACAAAAAAAGTGGTGGCAATTTTGGAAAGACTAATTAACTTGCTCACCACTAGCAACTTATTCTTTTATTCTTTATTTCTTCTTCTGGTAAAACATTTGTAAAACAAACTGTAAAACAAAACGAAATTGACCCCTTTAAAACGCAATTATATCAACGGGTTCAAGCTTTTGATGGTGTAAAGTTAATGGGTGCAGTTAATGAAAACCATTTATCGCTCCAATTCATTGTCCTTATATTTAGCTGCTTCTCGACGCATACCTGCTGTAGTGAAAAACGAAACCGCTAATCTCCGCACCTTTGGTAACTTTTCTTTAGCCCACTGCACCATTTTATCTTTCCACTCTTCTAATACGGCAACTCTCTCTTTTAGTGTCTTATTTTCTTTTTTTAACGCCTTGTTTTCTCCAGCCACTTTTTCAAGTGTTTGATTCTGCTTCTGGGCGAAACTCAAAACCTCAGCATACTGCCCCTTACTCTTATCAAGTTCCTGCTTTAGTTTTAGGCTCTCCTCAGCTTCGCGATTCCTCTCAATAATCAAGCCTTTATTTTCAGCTGACAGTTCCTTATTTTCCGTTCGTAAAGCCGTCAGCTCCTCTTTCACTTCCTGCCGCAGATCCTCACGTTGCTCTTCCGTAAATTCCTTTGCAAGCTTGCGCCTCATTTCCTTTTTGGACGCTTCAACTTCTGAATGGATCTTACTCTGCATTTCCTGAAGCCGTTGGTCTTTTTCATCCGCCCGATCTGCTTCCTGCCGGGCGATAGACTGCCAGCGCTCCTTTTCCTGCGTTCCCGACTTCAATTGCCCCGCCAAATCGGCTGCCGTTTTAGTTTTCTGCTCCGCATAGGCGTACAAAGCATGGAGTTCCCGCTCCGGCACAATGACTTTATCCTTTTTGAGCCACGCTTTTTCATGTTCAATAGTCGGCATTTTCAACTCTTCAGCCTTAGCCGTCAGCGATTCTTTTTTCACTTCTATGACCGCTTGAACAGCTTTGTTTTGCTTTTCCAGTTCCTCTCTCTGCTTTTCCTTTAAAGCAATTTCAGCATTAAGCCGCTCTAGCTCCGCTTGCCGCTGATTGATTTTATACTGGTGAACATTCTCGTGCTTCTTTTCGCTCGGTTCGCCGCGCACCAGGTCAAAACCGTTTTCAATCATGTGCCGATGAAAATCATCTTGAATGGCTTTCATCTTTAATTTGCCATTAAAAAAATCTTTCGCAGAGAGTCGGCCGTCCTCCGTGATCGGTACAATACCAACATGCATATGGGGAGTCGCTTCATCCATATGGACTGTGGCATAAAGCATATTTTCAGCGCTGTATTTCTCTTTCAAATGATCAACCGCTGTTTCAAAATAGCGCCGCTGCTCCGCATCGCTCAGCCCGTTCATATAGTCAGGGCTTGCCGTGATCAAAAATTCGCTGACCAAAACAGCATCCGCTCGGACCTTCCGTTTTACTCGCCCCTCAATTTTTTCATGAATCGCTTTTGAATAACTAATCGGTTTCTCGTTCACCAAATCATAATTTAAGTGCGTCCGCTCCCGATCTATATTTTCATTTTTGCTTTTTTGAAACTCCCGCTGATTGTGTTTTTGCGTTCCATTCAATCTATCTTTTTTGTATTTTTCCATCCTTATGACCGCATAATTTGCCATGACAAAAACCCCCGATTCAGACCACTATCTAGGGGTTATGGTAACACAAAGTTTATCTTTGGTGTAACGCACTACACCAAATTATGCCCATGGCAAATTTGGACGTGCGACCTGCGGTGCTGGTGGCTCTCTCATTCTCGCTATCGCATCGAAAGTTCATGCCACTTGTCGGCTGTCTGCCGACCCGACTTTTCCGCCGATGAGAGATCGGCAGAAAATCGGAAAAACCCTTGCTGCTCTCGCAGCATTTGACACACATGAACAATTTGTTCTGTGTGTCAAATTTTCAATAAGAGAAAATATGCTGCGGAAACACGCATCTACTTTCTCTATCAAAACTGCTTTCCTCTATTCACTATGTAGATCGAATCATTGATAAATCTGGATTCATAAACTCAAATTACTCATTGAAAACCGCAAAATGACCGCAATCAAAAATTTAATCCATAGGTATTAATATTCAATTTATTTGCAAAATTGTAATTTTACAACTATTCCTGAATAATGTATGGTACCTTGGTTTCAAAAGAGCGATCCGGACGCGTCTTTTGATTTGGCGAAACAAAAAAAGCAGACATAAGCCTGCTTTATCCTCTGCTATGAAAACATTCTAAAAACGCCAAATCCCACACAGAACAAACAGGCCACTAAAGTAACAGCAAATTCAGTTTTTTCGACCAGATTTCAGAAGAACTGCTGAGCGAACACTAATATTGATTCCAAACAATATAAACACCAGATTCAAATACCAAGCATTAAAACCAGACGGAATAATCAATAAAATGATCCCAATAAGAGTGATGTACTGAATTGCTTTAATAAATTTTGAAGAATTATCTTTACTCACAGTAACACCTTCCATTCTGTAGTGGAATTTTACAAAATTCCCAATTTTATTGTAATCCATTTTTAAAAAGGAGGATATCATTTTGAAGAAACAATTATTATATTCAAGCTTGGCAACAATTATTTTTATCCCCACATTAGGATTTTTCACAGACGATAGCGCAAAGGCTGCTGAAGTACCAATAGCTCACTCTGAAGAAAGTGGCTTAACCAACTCTGGAACTGTCACACATAATGGTACCATGTACATGTATTCGGTGTTAGAGGATGATTCCATTAAAAAAGTAACTGTAAGTGATGGAAAAGAAAAACAGGTAGCAGAATATAACAAAGAAAATGACAAACTTTTTTTAAACGGTGATCAAGTAGATTCAGAAGTTCAAGGGTTCATCAACCAAGTAGCCCAAGAACAACAAATTAACACCAACGACAACAGCAA